>NZ_CP108004.1 GCF_041435055.1 Streptomyces sp. NBC_00341
GCCCGGAGACACGACGCGACGGCCCTACGGGCCGTCAAGCTGCAGGGTGCTCCGCACCCTGGGGTGCCTTCGGCGCCCTGAGGCATCATCACCTTCGGTGACGATTTCGGGCCTTCGGCCCGTGGGTCCGGCCTCCGGCCGGCCCTGGGCTGGCTACGAGAGAGGGTGGCCGGTCCGGCTATTTGTGCAGTTCAGACCCTGTTTTTCGATGTGCTCTTCGTGGTCCTGGTCCTCGTTGCCAGTCCCCCGCGGCTTCCGTCCCTCGGCCGCTTCCGTTACAGTATGCTCCCATCCCTGACCATCCGTCAAGGGCACCGGCCCGAGGCCGGCCCTCCCCCTGAGGTGCCGGCACCCCTTCCTGACCAACCGCCAAGTGGTCTACACCAACTTGACCCATGGGGAGGGATATAAACCCTGATGACGACACGTCAATTCCACTAAGGCGAATGCTGAAAAGCCTTCTGCGGGGAGGGAATCTATACCTGCGAAACCACCTCCATTCCCCGCTACCAACACGGCCAGGAGCCCGTGTACAGCGAGGATTCAGGTTCCCGCAGCGGACGCGTCCACGGTCCATTGATCGGCTGGGAGAACAACGCAAATGGGGTGCAAGCCAGTTATGCGGTGGGCGCCTCTTTTGATTTCAGATGCCGTATGCGGATTTCGCTTGCGCGCTCGTCGCTCGTCGCCGGTACGTCAATCTGGTGACGTACCGGCGGGGCCGCAGACGTACACGGCGACCGCGGCCGGGACGGTGCCCAGCGCTGATCTGAGCGAGTGCGGCGAGCGCCTTACCCCGGCTGCATCTGCGGCCACCCTGGCACCAACGAGTCCCGGGGGCCGGACGACGCTCCCCGGACCGCTGAGCGCCAGCGACGCGAGCAAGCAGCTCAAGACCCCCGCCCCGCCACTCACCATGCAGTCGTGAGTGGCGGGGCGGGTGGTGAGTTCCACTCACCACCCGCCCCGCGCCCCACCCGCCGGCCACCGTGCCCGGCGGGTGGGGCGTCACCGGACGGCGATCGGGACGACCACGGTCGCCAGGAGGGTGGCGCCGACGAGACCGACCGTCAGTGGGGCGCGCCATGCCGGGTGGCGGTATGCGAGGTAGATGAGACCGGCGACGAACATGACGGCGACGAGGACCAGGAGCACGACGACGAGCAGGACGAGCGAGGACATGGCAGAGGTCTCCTGACAGTGGGCCGGTCCGTCCCGGCCGGACGGTGACCGCACCATGAGGGAGGCAAGGGTTAGCCCCGCAACCCGCACGGCGTCCCCTACTCGACCGCATGAACCCCGCCTCAGCCCAGCATTGAAATCGGTAGTGCCACGACCGAGTAAACCGGGTGTCTTGTCGTCAGACGCCTTGTCCGCACGCTGCGGAGGCAGGGCGGATGCCACAGCATGATGGAAGCCGCCGGACCGGCAATCATCCCTCGCCGGTCCGGCCCGGCAGCAGCCGGCCTCAGAACGCCGTGGCGCCAGGCAGCCAGGGAGCGACCTTCGGGTTCTCCAGCGCCCTCAGCCGCCGCCAGACGAACACCCACGTGTCGAGGCTGGGACCGTCGACGCCGCACGCCCGCAGGAACGCGACGTACCGCTCGTAGTCCGGCAGGGACTCGCCTCGCAGCATGTCGCTGATCGTGCTGCGCCGCAGAGCCGACTTGCTACGCCGCTCCAGCTCCCGCAGGGACGGGGAACCGCCCCAGACATGCACAGCCTTGAGCGCCAGCACCATCTCCTTGACGCTCGACACCCGAATCGGATCGGGCTGCCCGAACGCCGGCACCGGCTGCACAGACTGCTGATACTGGCGCGCCTCCGATGCGGTCATCATCCTGGGGCTCGGGACGACGGTCTCGCCGTTCCTGGTCCGTACGAAGGTGTAGGCCTCATCCGCGAGGGAAGAGCGCGATCGCTGGGACGCTTCATGGAGGCGAAGGCCCTGGAGCTTTACGCGGGAGTCTTTCCCCATGCCGAGGGCCAGACAGATCATGTCCAGCTCGTCACGCCTCGGTACTCGCCGCCCTGTGAGCACGTCGCTCACGCGGGACGAGGGCAGACCGGCTGCGTCCGCGATGTCGCGTACACCGATCCGCTTTTCGTCCCCCCCTCTCGTATTCATGTACTCGATCCACGCACGCAGAGCCTCGGCCACGGTGTGCTTACTGAGGTCCGCGGTCTCCAGAACGTCCTCAAGGACGGGGAAGCGACGGGTTATCGCCATGCGAGCTCACCCCCGGAGCGGAAGAGCTGCTTGACACCCTTGTACATGGCGGTGACGGCGACGATGAGGACTGCCACCAACAGCTCGCCCGCGATCTCGGCCCCGTGCCCGGCGTGCCACATCCACGCGAGAGCGGCCGTGGTGAGGACGAGAACCACGGTGATCACGATCTTGCGAACCCAGCGCAGGGCCCGGCGGAAGCCGAACCCCTGGGTCGCCTTGGCCCCGACGACGCATCCCTGAGGTACGGGCGCCGGAGCCAGGGGCACCGGCATCGGGACGGGCTGGACCACCCAGCCGAATCCCGGGACAAAAAGCCACAAAGACGACATGAACCACACTCCTGCTGATCTTCAAGCCTGGACGGAGGTGAAGCAGGGGGTTAGCGGGCCCCCAGGGCGCCAGCGTTGGCGTCCTGCTTTCAGATTGCCTCACGCGGACTGACGGTTCCAAGTCGGTTTTCTCACTTGCGTCGACGTCCCCAATAGGCGTCAACACCGTTGCCACGGAACACTCCTGACAGGACATAGGGGAACTGCCGGGCAAAGCGTGTGACCGCATCGGGAGGCAGGACGCATTGCCGTCCGAAGAGGCGCTCAGGGTGTCCGGCGGACAGATGACAGGAACTCGAAAAGGGCCGCTCACGGCAGCGAAGCCGTCCAGATCCGTCCGGAACCGTCCGGAGGCGTCCGGGAGCGTCCGAGAACCGGGAATTTAAATTCCTCAACCCGCACTCTGGTCTCCGAGCCCGCTTCGCAGCCTGGACGGACTCACGGAGGCGGCGTTTAGCGGCACCACCTCCCATCAACGTGACGAGCATCACATGTGGGCGGCGGTTCGTACCCAGCGTACGGACCGCCGCTCACGTGCGTCTGCACCTGGCCACCCCTGGGCCCCAAGACCGCCAAGTCCCGGCGTCACCCCGCGCCTGGGGTGCGATCGCGGGGCGACGGTGCTGCCCGGGACGAACACCGGAACGTGGGGGTACGGGAAGGTGACTCCTCAAGGTGACGTACGCCGACGACCACCAGGAGCACGCCGGGATCTCCGGGCCGGTGGGTCACCGGCCCGCCCGGGAGACTCCCCGGACGACACCAGCAACACCAGCGATGGCAGCGACGATCGTCCGGATGCCTGCGGGTGTTTTCGTGTCGGGTGGGGCTGGTGTGGTCTGCGTGCGTTCAGGCGCCGATTCCGATGGAGCCGACGTATGCGTATGCGGCGTAGTCGGAGTCAAGGTCGGTGATGATGTCGTCCCAGATCTCGTCGAGGGTGTCGAGGTCGCCCTCGGCCCAGGCATCGACCATGTCGTCCCAGACGTACCGGGCCTGCACGGAGCGCTCGCTGATGTCCGGGCGGCGGTACTTCTCGCCCACGGCCGTCTGGTCCACGGGGTAGATCTCGATCCGGCGGCCGCGGCCGTCGTTGTCGAGGAGCCGCTTGAGCGCCCCTGAGCGCACCACGTTGTCCCTGCGGCGCTCCTGGTAGGCCCGGTCGATGGCGTCCAGCTTGGGGGCGCTGGGGCGGGCCCCGCGTTCCCAGGAGCGCAGCAGGCGGGTGCTGATGCCGTGTGCGGCGAGGACTTCGCGGCCGGGCCGGCTGTTGAGGTAGCGGAGACGGGCGGAGAGTCCGCGGTTGGTCGTGACGGGTGAGGCGATGCCGCCTTCCCGTGCGATGCGGTCCAGCTCGTTCGCGAGCGCCTGGGCGCCGCTCATGCCCTGAGCGCCGTGTCGCTGCCACTCGCCCCACAGGTCGGTTGCCCCGGCCATGGTCTACTCTCCCAGTGTGTAGATGGTTTTCGCCTTGACCTGGGTCAGGTCGCGGCCTTCTGGGAATACCTGCTGCCAGTCTCCGGCGACGTGCAGTTCGTCGGTGCCCGACATTTGAACGACCGTCAGTCCTGACGTGTGTGCTTTATGCGCTTTCAGCCACAGGTTCGCGAATGCCTGGGAGCGGATGATGTGCATCCAGTCGGGGCGCCGGATTTCCCGGTTCGCGCTGCTTTCTCCGATAGTGGACACGAACTTAGAATACATGGATTTTACGTATTCCAGGGCCAGTTCGTCATTGTTGGAAATGGCTTCCTTGCGGACTTCCGCGAGCGCTCGGCGCATTTTCTCCAACAGCCCTTCCGAGGCGCCGGATGTCCACGATTCGTGAATGACCGGGGCCTCACAGAGGCCGAGTTTCGCGCAGCGCAGGAGCAGCCGGAGCGTGGGTTCCGTGACCCACAGATCCCCCTGCTCCTTCCGCGCGCCGAGCGGTGAGGGCAGGTCCGGCTGCTCCCAGACGGCCGGAGTGACCCGGTGGACACCGGAGCGCTTCGCGTCGTGGCGGTCGCCCTCGGAGCGCACCAACTTCCCGATCGGCAACCACGTCTTGAGTGCGGACAGGTAGGCGGCGTTCATGTCCAGGGCCGTCACCTCCAGGCGGACGTGCCCGCCGCGTGCGGCGCGGTGCAGCTCCTCCGAGCGCCATTTCGGGCGGGCCTCCCAGACCTGGTCCGCACCCTTCTGGCGGGCCTTCGTGAGGATGTCGGCGGTGGGCGGGAACTCGCTGTGTTCGTAGCGGCCACCGACCCGGGAAGCGGCGAACAGCGCCATCACGTCCGGGACCGCCGACTTGATGAGTGCGGCCCGCGCGGCGGCCAGGTCCCCGTCGTGCGCGGCCAGCTCGTCCTCGACGCGCCTGCGGACACGATCCGCGAGCGGGCCCGCGGGCGGCGCCACCCGCTTCGGGGCCGGCGGGGCGACGGGCGCCGGCTCCGAGGGGGCCGAGGGCGGGGTCGCGGCCGGAGCAGGGGCCGGGGCGCGCACGGGTGTCGGTGTCGGTGTCGGGATGTCGAGGGGCACGAGGGTCTGTTGTCCGCCGGTCGCGATGCGGTCCGCGGGCAGCTTCGTCAGGGCGTGGGTGGGGCCCGCGAGGAGATCGAGCACGGGCATCCCCCAGTGGGCGGCGAGGCGGTCGCAGTCCGTCAGCGTCCACGACGCGATCCCCCGCTGTCTGCGGCTGATCTGGCCCTGCGTCAGCCCCAACGCACCGGCCAGGACCGACTGCTGCTCACCGGTACGGTGCGCGATCGCGGCCACCGTCACCCTCAGCGTTTCCTCAGTACTCATCACCATGAGCACACCTTATCCAGAAAATGCGAATTACGCATATGAAATGCGAAATAACCATTTCCCTGTTTGCTCGCACACCCTCCGCCCAGCAGGTGCGATGGGGACGGTACGGAACCAACTGACGTACTGGGCAGGCACCGCCTGTCCGGCCGGCCTCCCGGTGCACCGCGGAGATGCGGCTTCCGAGGAGAAGGCCGGGGCGCGGTGCTGGAGCCGGTCGGGCGGGCCGATGCGGTCCGCTGCGCCCGGGACGTCTCTCGGGCACCTACTGCATCGCAGGCCGGAGACCCGCAACACGAATGAGAACTCATACCGCAGGGCGAAAACGAGCCCGGAGTCCCCGGCCGGGGACGTCCTCGCCGTACCGGGGCCGCGGAACTTGAGGACGACGCCCCCTTGGCGGCCCGGCACAACCACGGGGGTCAAGGGGGCCACCGCCTGCGATCCGCCTGCCCGTGCCCGGCCCGATCGGTGATCACCGTCGACGGCCCATCAGGGCCATGGAGACGAACGGAGCGGCCACCGTGCCCGCGGCGGCCATCATGGTTGCCATCACCGTGATCGGAGTCGCGGCGCCGGGGCGCAGCCAGGCGATGAGGCCGACGCCGACGCACAGCCCCATGACCAACAACGTGATGAGGACGGCCAGGACGGCCACGACCCACGGAGCGGTCGAGGGCGACGAGCCTGCGGGCGGGACGGACGTGGTGGTGGGCGGCTGCGGAACGGGCGTGGTCATGGATTCCCCCTGGGTTGAATGACGGGAGCAGCTGGTGGTGCGCCCCTTGGGTTCGGGCTGGATGCGGAGACAGCAGCGCCCCGCAACGGGCGGGCCGGGGCGGGGCGGGTACCGAAAGGACGGTGAGCGAAGGGCCAGCAAGCAGCGCAAGCCCGCTCAGCATGGACATAGGAAACGCCCCATTCAATGCCTGACCTGGTCTTCCACTGGCCGAGCAGGACTTGGATGGAGCGCTGATCACAGGTACGGGCGGGCCTCACAGCGGCTTGCCGTGAATTAGTAATGGGGCGCTGAAGGCAAAATGTGATGCCGTGCGACCGTGGCGCAGGTCACAGATCGTGCGAGGCGCTTCACGAAGACCAGGGCGAGCCTCCGAGTTCAGGCCCCGGGCCGGCCTTCCTGGCCGAGGCGATGACCGCACAATCCAGGAGGCGAGGGCTAGTTCCGCAACCCCCGGCTCCCTCGACGTCGCGGACACCGTTGCCACACGTGGCCCGGTGTCACGCGTGCGAGCTGGGCAAAGACCAAAAAAACCCCTGGTTCCCCCGCATGTGCTGCAGGCATGGCAGATGGCGGCGTGCTCCTGGTCGTACGTCATGCCGGTGACGTACGACCAGGGGAAGAGACGCATAGAGCCTTTGGGGGCCCGGGATGCTGGCGTCGACTTGGCCGCTGCGGTTGCGGGGCTGACGCTCACCGCCGACGGCTCATCAGGGCCATCGTGATGAACGGGGTGACCAGCGTGCCTATGGGGCTCATCACGGCCGCCATCACCGTGATGGGGGTCGCGGCGCCGGGCCGCAGCCAGGCGATGACGGCGGCAACGCCGCACAGCCCCATGAAAACCACCGCGCCGAGCACGGCAAGGACAGCCACCACCCACGTGGCGGTGGAACGCGCCGCCGGCACAGCGGGTGGGGCAGGCGGAACGGGCGGCTGCGGAACTGTCGTAGACATAGATTCCCCCTCGGGGCAGGACGACGGGCATGCAGCTGGTGCTGCACCCCTTGTGCTCTGGCGGACTGCGGGAACGAAAAAAGGCCCCGGCGGGAAACCAGGGCCTACTCATTGATGCGGGCACAAAAAAAGCCCCCGTCAGATGAAAAGACGAGAGCTCGTTGTCTGCGGACAGACTGGTGGTGCAGTTTCATGAACCCCTGCGGGCACGCCAGGGCCGTGCACCACTATCCGGGACCAGAGCCGCCCGGTCAAGCCCTTGTGGACTGCTGGCAGTTGGGCCGGAACTGACACGGGGCGGTCGGCTGAGCACCTAAACCTCCATCGCACGGACGGAGGGCGTAGCCGTCAGATGACGGAGATTGTAGATCAGCCTCATTACAAACCGCTATAGGCGCTGCGTGCTTCCGTCGAACCGCGTGTCGTGTCAGCCGCGCGACCATCCGCCGCCGTGAGGCCGGCGCCCTGCCTGGTGCGGTCGAGGACCCGCACTGCGGGTGGCTGATCCCAGTGAAGGATCTGCTGGCCGCCGGGTCCCACCTGAACACCCAAGCCCCACCCGACAAGACGTCCCTCCCCCGCCGCCGCCCCGTGACCGGTCTGCGGACGAATGGGATGGTCTCAGCGAGTCCGCCGCCTACCGCGAGATCGGCGAGTGGCCGCTGGCCACGGAGATCTCCGAGGCGTGCGAGCGGCCGGCCCCGGACTCGCGCGTCCGCGCCCTGCTCGACGTCGCCGAGGCGCAGGGACACGAGCCGGTCGCCCACTGGTACGCCGAGCTGCGCCGTCACGGCCAGCAGGCCGGGTAACCGCCGACGTAGTCGCCAACCTCGGTGACTTCCTGCGCACCGGCACGGAGCCAGAACGGCTGGAGCTGGAACCGCTGTTCGCACCCCGCCAACTCCCGGCCAGCATCGAGTCCGGTCCGGCCGGGCAGACCTCGTTCCCAAATTTGGGAATGCGCGCCGACAGCACCACCCAGGCCAGGGACGACCGGTGGAACCTGAGCGCGGACCACGTCGCCCAGCTCAGCGTGTGGCCCACCACCGCCGGGATCAGCCCCGAGCGCGCTGCGGACCTCCTGGTGCAGCACCTCACGGCCGATGGCTGGCCACTGCGGGAGTGGATCGCCAACCGCGCCACGGCATAGACCCTCGGTGGGGTAATACAGATGAGGCCCGGGACGGTTGGTGCGCTCTGCCCGTCCGTCCGGCCTGTTCTGCGTCGGGCCCTGCTCTACCTGGCCTTTTGGTAGGAACCTGACGCAGCTGGCTACGCCGAAGCCCTGGGCTGTGGAGGGCGAGAGGGTTCGCTGATCTGTTCGCATGGTGGCGTCGGGTATCGGGGGCTCTCTCGAAAAGTAATTCTTAAAAACATTCCGAGTCGGGGATATTCAATGCTCCCGGGGCACCTGAGATTTCTCCATACAGGCTCCTCACCCCTGCCTTTCCTACTGCTTTCATTGCTTCACAAACCCTTGCCTTCAAGGCAGGGCTGTTCTTCTTTAGCCCAATTCCATACATCTCCGGGCGGTCGAATCCATCTCGAACGATCTCGAGTTCATCCGGATGCGCCCTTTGCAAGCCTTCCAGAATCACTTCATCCGAGGTGACTCCGTCGTATTTATATGTTCCACTCGCATCCTTTTCCAACAGGCCGCTCATGCACTCCGAGTAATCGACAACGGGGAGCACTCCGTTGAACCCAGCCCCCTTTAGGTACTTTTCGGAGCTAGATTCTCTCGCCGTACAGATAGGAACATCAGACCCCCCGTCTTCTTTCAACTCGTCGATGGAAAGAATTGTTTTCGAGGACTGCTCCCCGAATGTATTCCTGAACTCGACGGCGTTCTTTCCGTTCGCTTTCCGCATCATGATTTTCTGCTCAGTCTGGTAGTAAGGTCCGACGAAGTCGACCTCATCCCCCCTTCCGCGCATTCCGTAACTCCCAATAAACATTTGCACGGCCCCGGAATTTAGCTTCATTTCGCGCCTACCGGTTCCAACGGGCTCGAATTTAACTTTGCCGTCAGGTACTCCTATTCCTTTTGCGATGAGTTTAGCAAACTCAATCTCGGCGCCTTGCCATTCCCTGCCATCGTACACACTCAACCCGGGCTGATTGTCTTTTACTCCAATTACGAAACTCCCTTCACCTTTAATCACCTCGTTGAGTACGTTCAGGGAATCATCTTCCTTTTCGGGGCTAGGTGAGGCCGAGGGGCCGGGTGTTCCTGAACTGCTTTTTACGCTGGGGCCGGGCGCCCCTGAACTGCCTTTTGTGCTGTTTTCCTTGAGCTGGTCCCAGGCGAGCAAGCCGCCTCCGGCCAGGAGAGCAAGGCACGCGGCGCCGACCAACGCTGTACGCAGGCCGGCGCCGTTCCGGCGCGCGGTCCCGCCCGTCGGAGGAACGTTGCCGCGGCCGGGGCTGCCGGTGTTTCCGGGCATGACAGCAAAGCCTTTCGTGCGAGTAGCGGAATCGTTGACCGGCCTGTCCGCGGACAGGCCGGGGACGGGGTCAGCGCTGGCCGGAGGGGTGGTGTCCGCACTGTCCGTGGACAGGTCGGGCACCACCTCACCGAAGACGATCCGCACCCCCGGCGGGGCGGGCGGCAGGGAGCCGGCGATCTGCTCGCGGGCAGCGTCCAGTTCGGCGGTGTAGATATCGAGCTGGGCGTCGGCAAGCTCGAGAAAATCCTTGTACTCCGGCGGCCGCGGCGCTGGCAGAAATCCGGGATCCTCACTGCCGGGGCCCTGGGAGGCGTCCCCTCTGGTGAGCTGCCTGGACGCCTCGGCCCGCAGGACTTCGGCTTCCTGCTTCTTCTGGACGGCGCAGTTCAGCCTCTCTTCGAACTCCGCGCGCTGCTGCTCGCTCTCGGCCAAGCGCTCCATGACGTCATCAAGGAGCCGCTGGTTCTCGGCCTCGCGTTTCCTGTTTTCGGCCGCGCGCTGCTCATTGACTGTCGTTTCCACCTCCTGCAACCGCAGGAGTACCCGGTCCCGTTCGTCTCTCAGGTCCTTGCATTCCTGGCTCAGCTCGGTCGTCACAAGAAGGACGACGCGGATGAAGCCGTCGATGCCCTGTTCCGTCGCCTGTACTCTCCTCCGGCCCTGGAGGGGGTCGTTCATGCTCGTCACGTAATCACCCGGCATGCCCGAGGTCGCGTCGGACGACCTGGCCGCCAGACGAGCCGCGTCCTGGGCCGCTCTCAGCAGTTCATGCCCGCGCTTCAGGTAAATCCGCTGCTCCCGCAGGGGAACCAGCTTCTTGACGATCTCGTCCAGCAGCGTCGGGTAAATCAGCTTGCGGCCGTTGAGGAGTTCGTTCCAGTGGGTGCGGCCGGGGCCGGTAACAGGGCCGGGGAGACTGCGGAAAAGGCCTTCCAGCTGCCGTAAGGACCGACCACCCACGCGGGCACGTAGCCACTCCGCGAGCTCGTTCGCCTCAGGGGTGTCCCCGTCGGGCGGGGAACGCCGGGCATGCAGCCGACGGGTCGGCTGGTCTTCGTCATGCACTGACACTGCCTTCGTAAAGGGGTCGGATCTGTCCGGGTGTCCTGTGAGTCCGTCCGATTTCAAGGCCGTGACCTGCGCGGACATACCCGGAGCGTGAACGGCCAGAAACGGCCATCAGAACACCAACCCAGTCTGGTCTTCCACCCGTTCCGCAAAACTGGCCGGAAGGAAGTTGCCATGCACAAGCGTTCCAACGACCGTGCCCCTCTCCTCCTCCGCAGCAAGCCCGTCATGGGCATCGCCCTGATGGCACTCGGAGTGACACTCCTCGAGCTCGGGCTCCCCGAGAACTGGATCGACCTGGCCGCGCTCACGCTCGCCGCCCTGACCACGCAGCCGGCTGACACCACCCCGACCCGCCCTCCCGCCCACAACCCCCGGCGCAAGAACCGCAGCACGAAACGACGCACCCCCCGCAACAGGTGACAGGCCCACAGAGGAACCACCTGAATCGATGTCCTCCGCGACATCTTGGCCCGCACCAAGCCCAGGCAAAACCGGTCCAAAGACCCCCTACGCCGCCGGCCATCAGCCGTTCTGACGGGCCGTGGGTGCGGGAGGGCGACGTGCCCTGATCGGTGCTCACGCGTGGCAGCCACGCGCCCGACCTGCCCGTTCGCGCCGGAAACCCTGTGTGGGACTCAGGCGTGGCAGCGTGGCAGTGGAACGGGCGGCCCGGGAGGGGATGGGCGCATGAGTACGCGTCCGGTGCTGACCCAGCGCGAGGCCGCCACCGCGTGCGGTGTGAGCCGCACGACGATCCGCCGCCGCCGCGGGGACGGTGATCTGCCCGGCGCGGTCCAGGACCCAAAGCGCGGGTGGATGGTTCCGGTGGAGGATCTGCTGGCCGCCGGATTCCGGCTGGACGCACCGGCCGGCCCGGATGCCTCGCCGTCCCCGCCCGGGGACGGCGAGCACCAGGACGTCACCGAGCTGGAGCACGCGCACGCCCTGGCGCTGGCCGAGGAGCGACACGGCCGCGAACTCGCGGAGGCACAGGTCGAGCATCTGCGGGCGCAGCTCGCCACGCAGGCGGAACACATCGGGGACCTGCGCCAGGCGCTGGCCGCGCTGATGCCCGCACCGGAACGGAAGGTGGTCGGCTGCTGGTGCTCTTCTACTTGGTGAGGACGGGGTCGATCCACGCACCGACTGCCGACGTGAAACCACCGATGGTGGGTTGTTTCACGCTGAGGGTGACGCGGAAGGCGTCGCGCAGGTCGATGGTCATGCTCTCTGTGTCTTGGCCGGGCCCCATGGTGATCTCCCGCTTCTTCTTGTCATCGACCATGATGGTGAAAACGATGGAGTGCCCGGAGACGGTCTCGTCGGACACGCCGAGGCGGGTGACGAGCGAGGTGTACTTGTAGTCGAGTTGCCAGGTGGCGCTTGCGTCGGATTCCTGCAGGGTTGTGGGGTAGCCCCGGGCGTTGACACGCACCTTGCCGGTTTCGTACTTCTCGGGATCGTCGTCGTCCAGCGGCGCGAGGTCACGAACGAGAGACCAGGTCCGCCCCGAGGGTGGTGAGAACGACGGCTCGGGGTCAACGGAGGCCGAGGGCGTCTGCACCGTGTCCGTCGGCGTCGGCGTCGGCGTCGGCGTCGGCGTCGGCGAGGAGGCGGCGGGCGGCGGCGAGGAAGCGGAAGAGGCGGGTGTCCCGGAGGGTGACGCGGTCCCGCCGGCCGTGTCGCGCCCGTTGGTCGCCCAGACCCCGATCGCAGCGCCCCCGCCAGCCAGCAGCACGACAGCCAGCGCACCGCCGATCAGCACAACAGCACGCCGGCGCACCGGCCTCGCCTCCGGGGAAAGTCCGGGCGGACCGGACGGCATGGGAGGCGGCGTCACGTGGTGCAGAGCGGCACCACTCCCGGATGACACCGGGACCAGTGCGCCCGCCCCGTCGGCCTCCTCGAGTACGGCCAGACGCACACGGCAGTCGTCCAGCTCGGCAACCAGCTCGCCGCGGCGGTGGACGAGCTCGTTGCGACGCTCCGCCAGGAGCAGGCCCTCCTCCTCGAGCTGGTGCTGCCTGTCCTCACCGTCCGGGCCCACCGGAGGCCAGGCACGGCGGATCTCCTCCTCCAGGTCCGTACGCAGCTGGTTCTCCCGCGCACGGACCCCGGCCAGCTCCTCCACAAGCCGGGCAAGCGCCTCCTCGCCGTCCAGGAGACGCAACAGGAGGGAGTTCTGGTCGCTGCCCCGGACGTCGGCGCCGGTGTCCACCAGGACCTGGCGGTAGGCGGTGAACAGCTCGGTCCTGCGCTGCGGGCCGGCGGGGTCGTCGGTGCGGCGGGTGACTTCGGTGAGCAGGTCGTGGAGGAAGTCCCAGGCGGGCAGGTTGGTGCCCAGGGTGTACTTGCGGACCGTGGAGTCCTTGTACGCGGGATAGCGCTGGGCGAACTCACGCGAGCTCAGCCCCGTCAGCGTCAGCAGGGCGCGCAGCCGGCTGCCGAACTCGGCCTTCAGCCGGTCCCTCTCCTCGCGTGCCTCCCGGCGAGCCGGAAGACCGTCCCCGCCGCCGTCCCCGCCGCCGTCCTGGCCGTGTGCCACAGGTGCTCCCCCTTCACGGGGCGCAGGACCGGTCAGCCGCTGGTGTGCACCCCCACCACCGCGGTGCCCTCAGCCACCACGGTCCGGACCAAAAAGACGCCCCACTGGCGCAGTCGCCCACCAGCGGGAAGCCCCGCAACTCTAGAGCCAACCACCCCGCCCAGCAGGGAAATTGGCCAGGACGTACCGCCGCCCCGGCACGTCCTGGCCGATACCCGCACCACTGACCGGGGACCTGCACACACCGATGGAGGCTCACCATGACCCACTACCTCTTCACCGTCCTGGCCCTGCTCACCCTGACCGGGCTCTGCATCGGACGCCTCGCCTACAAGGACCCCGCCCTCGGCACGTCCATGGTCACCGCGACCACCGTCCTCGCCCTCCTCTACACCGTCCTCAACACCTGACAGGAACCCAGGCGCCGCAGCCCACCCGCGAACCGGGCCTCTGACGACACGCAACCTGTTGGGCAACCCGTCAAGCAACCTGCTGGGCAACCGCGCGTTCGCAGTCGGACAGCCGGTTACGTCCACGCGGGTGGGAACGAGCAAAAGCGTCACTGGCGATAGGCCCTGGTGCGGCACTACAGGAGCCCGGCAATGTCGGCAAGCCAGTAGCTGATCGGGTCGTCGGTATGGAGCAACAAGGGAACGCCGATCCCGGCGCCGGTGGTGGAAGCGTAAGTAGCCGGACGATGAAGGTGGACGTGCTGGATGTCGAGGTCAAGTTCGGCAAGTTGGTCCAACCCGTCGCTTGCTCGAGTTCGGCGGCCGGGGGAACGAGAAGCACGTCGTCACCGTCACGTAGCTGTCGAACGCAGCAAGGACGCCATCTTCAGGAACGTCTTCTTCAACTTCCGCTGTTGCGGAAACGGGCGCGCCGAGAAGGGCACGGCGATCAAGCTGCAGGTCGGCGGCAAGATCGGCGAAGCTGCTCCGCTTCGTCTCCGAGATGAAGTACGCGGACGGCCAGGTCGTGGACGACATCACCGCCTTGGCCCACATCAAGTTCGGCTGCCTGAGCAAGTAGACCGTGAACTGGGACGACGCGCGTCGTTGCTGTGCCGAAGGGCGCGTTTTTGCTACCTCCCGGCACGAGTTCACCGTACGTGGGACTACCTGGGCGACATTTCTCTCAGAGCTCTGACCTGCATGAAGGTTGTCGGTGCCGTGCTGTATCGAGCGGCACTGCCAACTGGCCCGCGATTAGTGGGGCGTCGGGTTTGTCGGTGCCGTTCCGTAAGGTGCTGTCAGGCCCTGGCAACGACCGAGGGAGACGCCGTACGGCGGCCGGCAAGCAGGCCGTACAGCAGTCTCCCTCACGTCTGCCGATGGGTTCCGTCCGATCCCGCTGTAGAGAGAAGAGGCCCCATGGCAGTCCCTGATGTGCCCGTTTCCGGCACTCGTTCTGACGGTACCCGAGAGGACTGTCACTCGAAGTGGATGGGCTGGGCAATCCTGTTAGTCGGCGTGCTGTCCATGGCCGGCGTCGTCGTCCTGGCCCTGACCGACCGCCCGGAGGCCGCAGTGGCCCTCGGCTCCACTGCGGCGGCGGTCTGCACCGCCACCGGCGGCGGCCTGGCCATGCACCGGCGATAGGGCAGACGTGGCGGAGGGCGGCACTCACACCGGGTGCCGCCCTCTGGCGTCCTGGTGCCGGGTCAGGCGTCAGGGGCGGTAGCCGCCCTGGATGAGGGCGGGCGCCGCCAGGTGAACTCGCTCGCGGTGGTCGGCCGGCCAACAGCCCCTCCTGGATGGTGGCCAGGGGCACTGCCGGTTCGGCGGCCTGACCTCAGCTCGCATTTGCCCTGGTCAGGGGCGTGCTCAAATATTTCGCTTCATTATTTCGGGAAAAGTTCAAATCACGTGTGACATTTCGAGGTACTAGGGGCTGTGCGGTGTAGTCCTCGACTACTCATGGGGCGACGGGTTGTCCTCTCCGGTCCTCAAAGCTTGAGGACGAGGGCGAGCGCCATGAACGCGACGCCCGCCACGGTGATGGCGGGAATCAACGCGGGGTAGCTCACTGCGATGAATCCGACTACAACCGTGCCGAGGAGTGCGGTCACGAGGCGAGTGTCCGGCTCGCCGGGGTTGGGCTGCTGTTGCATGAGTCCTCTATTCGGTAGGCGTGGCCCCGCTTCAGGGCGCACGGGGGTAGGGCGGTGGCGGTGCGGCAGGAAGGTGCCCCTACCCGGTCAGTGGGTCGGCGGCGGAATGCGTCCTCCTAACCCCGGTGGGAAGGGAGGTTCAGACTGAGCAGTTCGTTCGTAGGCTTGAGCACGGCGGGCAGGGACGGGAGGGTGCTAGATGTGCTTACGGGCGTCGGACACCAAGCTCCGCAACCTCGCCCCCCGATAAGGCCCGATCACCAGCAGCGTCGGACCCCCGGTGATGCGAGCCTCAGCAAGGCTGAAAACGGCATGAAGACCTCCAGATACGCGAAAACCCCCCGGCGGCCACCGGAGGGCACTTGGGTTTTCATTAAATTAGGCAACCAAAAAATGGACCCAGACACACTTGTGGCGATGAAGGGTCCATCTTTTCAGGGTAGGCGAAACCGCCCCCCTGACTTAATCAAAGAGTACCGCCGAGCTGATGACACGTCAAGCACCAAGCAGGCTGGGGGAATTACGACGATCTGAACCTTTCCATCCTAGCTGGCATCACCCGGGGACCCGCCTAGCCGAGACCGGCGGGCACGACCAGCACGACGACGCGGCCGCGCTGCGCGGGGAACTGCGCTCACTGACGACCGGTATCGCTCCGCGAGCTGACGCCCCTGCTGACAGTTCTCCAGATGGGCCCCACCGAGATGGGGCCGACTGAAGTCAGGTTCGTGCGCTGGGTGGCGCAGGCTGAGGCAGCAGTCAATTCCAGCGGCGCTTTGGTTGGAACCACAGTTCCGAGGGTTCGCTTGGCAGGGTCGTTCGGCGGGGTGGCTGCGTGCCATGTCGGGGGCCTGGCAGGCTGTGGCCTGGTCCGAGTAGCCGCGCTAGGCGGTGAAATCAACGGGCAACTGAGAGGCCACCGGATGACTCAATCGACAGCTGTACATCAGGTCACAGGCAATGCGGCCCGCACCGGTCGGGCCGCGAAGGTGATCGTCGTCATCCAGCAGAAGGGCGGCGCGGGCAAGTCGACGATCGCGGTGAACACCGCGGCGTGCGCGGGTCGCTCGGCGGTGCTCTCCAACGCGGACGAGTCCGTCGGCTCCCCCGTCGTCGCGGCCGGCATCGATGTCCAGGGCACCCTGGAGAAGTGGTGCGCGACCGTACGCGAGGCGGAGCTGCCGTTCGACTACGTCGTCACCAAGAGCAAGCTCGGCATCCTCCCCGGCATCGTGGAGGACCCCGAGCGGCGCCGGGTCATCGTCGACACCCCCGGATTCCTGGACGTCGATCCCGATGCCGAGTGGGGTGCGGACCCGCTGGGCGAGAGCCGGACGGCGGACGCTCTGCGCGAGGTCCTGGAGGTGGCGGACCTGGCGCTCGTGCCGGTCACTCCGTCCAAAATCACGTGGGACGAGTGCGAGTTCACGATCGAACGCGTCCTCAAGCCGCGGGGTATTCCCTTCCTGGTCGTGATCAACATGCACGACCCCGGCAAGGACCGGGACGAGAAGCAGCTGAACAAGGTGAAGAAGTGGATCGACGAGCGGAACTACCCGCGCGTGGCTGCTCCGATCCGCCGCTACACGATCCACGAGAACGCCTACGAGAACGGCACGCTCGTCACCGAGTACAAGATGAGTGGCACCGCGCTGAACGCACGCGAGGACTTCATGCGCGTCGCCCTGACGATGGAACAGATGCTCTGATGGGACGACAGATCGACACGGGCGGGCCGCAGGGCCCCGGCAAGCCGGACACGGCGGCAGCTCTGGCACGCGCCATCGACCAGCTGCCGACGAAACAGCTGTCCGACACCCCGGTACTGATCGCCCAGGAGCGCGAGCTCCTGGTGCGGTGCGAGGCCGCACTGGAGAACCTGCGGATCGCGTACTGGGCAGCGGGCAAGGCGCTGCAGGTGGTGCGGGACGGCCGGCTGTACCGGGCAACGCATCCGTCCTTCGAGGGCTACTGCAACGAGTTGTGGGACATCACGCCGCAGTACGCGAACCAGCTGATCAAGACGTGGAAGATCACGGAGAAGCTGTTCGAATTGGTTCACGGAAAATCGAACGATCTGGAAACTGTAGTTTCTAAGAAGCTGGGCATCGCCCAGGCCAGGGAGCTGGTCTCCCTCACGGAGGAGCACAGCGTCGACGCCGCGGCCCTGCTCTACCTGGCACTGATCCAGGTGAAGCGGCTGGCCGTCACGTCCGACATGGTGAAGGGCGCCGTCCAGGCGCTCCCGCCCGAGGCGGCCGGGAAGAAGAAGGCCACCGAGGAGGCCGTGCTGGCGTACCTGGCCAGCATCGAGGACAAGCCGACGCTGCCTTCGGCGAGGGATCCGTACAAGGCGCTGGCCCGCGTCACGAAGAAGCTCAGCCCTGACGCGGTCCAGGCGGCGATGGAACTCAACCCGTCCGGCACGCGCGTGATGGTGCGCGAACTGATCGAAGCGCTGTCCGTGTCGGCCGGCATCGAGGTGGAGATCAAGCCGTCCGCATCTGAATCCGCGGCAGCCTGACGGCTCCCGCCTGCACGGTCGAGTGGGGCTCTCTGCCGACGATCCCCGTGAACCGTGATGGGAGGCCCCGGGGCGATTGCTGCGCCCCGGGGCCTCCCGCTGTTCATGCTCGGTCAGACGGTGATCTCGGTCTGGCCGGGGATGGTGACCGGGGCCGCCGTGGGCGCGGCGGTGAGGTCGGGGTCGGTGTCGGGGTAGCCCTGGGCGATGAGTTCCTGTGCGGCCTTGCGGTAGGTGGAGGCGGTGGAGGGGGACGCGCCGCCGAGTGCGGCGGCGATCTGCGCTCCGTCCGCAGCCGGGTTAGCGAGCAGCACGCGGGCTGCGACGCGGGTTTTGATCTGTACCGGGGTCAGGTCCGACAGCGCCTCGCTCTGCGCGGCCCGCGCCCGTGTTTCAGCGGCCAGCCGCGCCAATTCGGCGGCCTCCCGCTCGATTGCGGCGGCCCGCCGTCCGATCACTGCGGCCTCCTCCTGGTCGGCGGCGGCGGTCTTCGCAGCGCTGGCCGCGCGCGCCTGCTCCTGCATTTCCTGGGCCTTGCTCCGCTCCTGCGCAGCCTTGGCGTCCGCGATCCGGGCGGCCTCTTCGGCGGCCTTGCGTTCGTTTGCGGCGGTGGCGGCCTGTGCTGCGGCGGTCCGGCTCTTGGCTTCAGCGGTGCGCGCGGTCTCTTCCGCGGTCTCTTCCTGGGCGGTCCGGCGCTCCTCCTGCGTGGCGACCCGGCGGGCCGCCGCGAGGGTGGTCTGCGCCGCCAGTTCGGCGGCGGCGCCGGCCCCGTCCGCGGTGGCCTCGGCCGCGCGGGCCGCGCCGCTCGTCTCAGCGCGCAGTACCGCGAGCTCGCCCGCCAGGCGGGTCTCCTCCGCCTCGGCCGCCAGTACGGCCAGGCGCTCGGCGTGCTCGTCCTCACGGGCCTGGCGCTGCCGCTCCCGCTCGTCCTGGCGGGCCTGGAGCTCCCGTTCGCGCTGCTGCTCCTGGCGCTCCCGCTCCTTGCGGTCCTTACGGTCCGCCTCGGCCCGGTCCTGGTCCTCCTTGAGCTGCCGCTCCCGCTCCTGCATCAGGGCCGGGAGGGCGCGCGCCTCGTCCACGGACACGCCGTAGCGTGCGAGGAGCCCCGGCATCCGGTCCAGGACACCCACCCGGTCTACGGCCAGGCCCGCCTCGATCTCCTCGCGATGCTTCAGCCAGATCTTGTAGACCGCCAGGTCACGGACGTGGGTCCGGGCCTCGGCATAGGTGGACGGCCAGGTCTTGGCGTGCCTGAAAATCTTCCACGTGGTCGGCAGGCGCAGCACCCAGTCGGCCACGGTCAGCCGGTCTCCGGTGTGGGCGCCGGCCTCCAGCTGGGCGGTCCGCACGATCGCCCACCGCGCCGCCTCGGTCAGCAGCACATACGCGATGGGCATTCCGGCGTGGGCGAGCAGGCGGGCGGGGTGCTCGCCCAGAGCGTCCGTCAGCCCCGGCGAGCCGGGCGCCGATCCGGCGGCCGCGGCCATGTTCAGGGCGATCGTGACCGCGGTGATGGCGTGCGCCGCCATCCGCACCCACGGCCGCGCCATCCCCTTCCACGCGAGCACCAGATCGATCGTGTAGAGGGCGATGATCAGCCCGTCCACCCCGACCGGAAACGCGTAGCTCTGCCAGTCCGTCCCGAACCCCCAGCCGACCGCCGCACTGCGCAGCGCCCCGTACGAGAGGGCGAAACCGATCGTCGCAGCGGCGAGTCCGGAGAGGACCGCGACGACGGCGAGCGGGATCATCAGCTTGCGATGCCGCCCCGCCGGCCGCTGCTCCGTCTCCCCCACCGCAACGTCCGCCGTGACGTCAGGGCTGGGTGCTGAAGCGGTGGTGGCGTCCGCTGCAGTGACCGGCTTGGTCACCGAAACGGCCGCGCTGTACGTCGCAGCGGCCGGGCCTCCCGCCGAAACGGGGCTCTTCTCCATCGTGTTCGTCATCGGATCCTGCATCCCGGCATCTTCTCCCGTCACCGGCATGGCCGGAGCGGGCGGGTACGTCGTCTGGGTCACGGGTGCCTCCACTGCATAGGACTGAAAGCGGGCGAGTGCCCCGGGCCGGAGTCGATCCGGCAGCATCACGCTCTCCGGCCATACGGCCGGCCCGGGGCGATGGATGTGGTGGGTCAGGTGAGGTGGCGGCCTGCGGCGGCGACCAGGCCGTCGCAGGCGGTGATGGCGGCCTCGCGGCGTGCGGCGAGACCGGTGTCGTCGGGGGCGCCGCGGAGTGCGTACGCGGCCTTGGCGGCGGTCTGAGCCTGCGGGCCGACGGCGGGCAGGAGGAGCTGGACCGTCAGGAGCGGGCCGGTGACCGCGGAACGGGTGGTGTGGGACTCGGCACGGGCCGTACTCCAGTCCTCACCGCGCAGCCGCAGGTCCTCCCGCAGCCACATCGCGCGGCGGTGCGCGGCCAGTGCCTCGACCAGGGCGGTCACCGCGTCCAGGCCCGCTGCCCGGTCCGCGTCCCGGCGGGCGGTACGGGCGGCGCGTGCCTGGTAGCCGCTCGTCATCCCGACACCCGCGAGGGTGCCGACCACCGCGATCAGGGCCTGCCACATAAGGGGATTCCTCTCTCAGAGCATTTCGGGGGGACCCGGGCCGGCGGCCCGGGTCCCGTTGAGCGGGTGTCAGCCGCAGGACGGGCAGACCTGCGATCCGGTGTCCGAGCTGAACCACTGGGAGCACTTGGAGCACTGCCACTGATGAGCGAGCACAGCCAGAAGGCGTAGGAGCCTCATCGGGTCACCCCCGGCTGGTGCCAGGCGCCACACCGGCCGCACACCCACTGGGGGCCGCTCTGGGTCATCGGGCGTCCGCAGCACGTCATCACTTGTCGCCCTTCGGAGTGCCGGGGACGGGCTTGGTGGCCTGGTCGGTGGTGTAGCCGCCGGTGCTGGCGGCGTAGTCGCGGACGTGCTGCGGCTCGGCCTCGGCTCGGCGGGGGTCACGTGCGGGCATCGTCTTGCGGAGTGCCACGATGGGCTCCTGTCTCTCTGTGGGACGGAGCGGGGCGACCGGTGTCTTGGCGGATGACGGTCGTCCCGCATTTTTTTGTGGGGTCGGGGGCTCGTGGCCTGTCCGGCTCCCCTCACCGCCCGTCTCACTCGGGCGGATCGGGCAACCGTCGGTCAGCTCTCCTCGAACCGTGCGGTGGCGCAGGACGGGCAGAGCGTCACGTCCTCGTGCTCCTCATCCGGGTACAGCGCGGCGGTGAAGGGGTCCGGCATCGTCTCCACGGTCTTGTCACGCGTCCCGCAGGACTGGCAGGTCTTCTTCTTGGCCATGGCGAGCTACTTCCGGTTGGCCCGCTCCCCCTTCTGGGGTCGGGCGGTAGGCGGGTAGGTAGGTGGTGGGTAGGCAGCGGTAGGTAGGCGCTCTGACCTGCGACGACTACCGGGCTACCGGGTCCCCTGGGAGGGGGCCGGGGCCGGGCTCGGGGAGGGGCTGACAGCCACCCCGGACGAGGTGCCGGACGGGGCGGCGGAGCGGGCCCCGGCGGGGTGCTCAGCGGGGTGCTCGGGAGAGCCCGCGGCGGGGTGCTGGGAGGGCACCAGAGCCAGCCCCTCCCCGGCCCCGGCGGGGCCCCTCCCGCCGGGCCCCGCGGGGGCGGCCGGCAGGTGCTCCAGACGGACCCCCTCCCGGGTCCGCGCGGGACCCGCCGGGAAGGTGAGCTTGAAGCTGCTGACGGGGAGTCCCCAGTCGTCCTGGAGCGCGGCCTTGAGGTCGGGCTGCTCCCACCCCTGGAGCTCGGGTTCGGGCAGAAGGTCGGAGAGGTGCACACCGAGGTGTCGGGGATGCCGTCCGGCGACCCGGCGCACGACCGCCGCGATCTCCTCGACGGTCAGCCCCTCCGGCTCCTCGTCCTCGTCCTCGATGTCGTTCTCCAGGACGTCGCCCTGGAGAACAGGAGCGGCCGGGGCACCGGGCGGCCCGCCCCTGAAACGGGCGGCGGCTGCCTCCTTCGCGGCCGCCGCGATCTTCTCCTTGGCTTCCTTGAGCAGCCGGGCCTTCTCCGCGTCGCGCGCCTCCCGGGTCGCGGTGCGGACCGCGACGGCGAGATCGGTGTGCTGACGGGCCACCAGGCACCACACCGCGACCGCCGGGGGGATCAGGTAGCCGGTGTAGGTGCCCCACTGCTCCAGCGCGGCGGTCCCGGCCGCGTAGCAGACGAACACGGTCCCGCCGGCCTTCATCGCGCTCTCGCTGTCCCACCCCTCACCGCGCAGCCACTCCCACCCGCGCCCCACCAGAACACCGGTCCCCTCTCCTACCCCGGTCAGCAGCACCCGCAGATTCCGGGGGGTAGGCAGGTAGGCGCGCAGGTCAAGACGCTCCCTACCCGCCGGGGCCGGGGCAGCGGCGGCGGTCTTCACCAGCCGGAGCCGGATGGGCTCGGCGTGCCCCTGCTCCTCGTCAGGCCGGACCTTGTACGCCTCCTGGCCGCTCATCAGGAGACCCCCAGCGCACCGGCGGTGGTCAGGATCACGGACTCCGGCAGACCCCAGATGCCCCCGGCCTGCGCCCAGACCCCGGCCGCCACGATCCCGGTCAGCGCCGCGTACCCCGGCCGCATCTCCCGGAAGTACATGACCGCCGCGAAGAACAGGGACACCGCGCCCAGGCCGGCCGCCCCGAACGCGCCTCCGGTGAACACCGAGGAGAACGCGTCGGAGAAGTCACCGCCGTAGGTCCAGATCGATCCGGCGGCCATGTAGGCGGTACCGGCCGCAACGCCGACGACGGACGCCTCCGTCCCGCTCAGCTTGCGGCGGACCTTGCCGCCCTTCTTCGGCTCCCTGATCCCCGCGACCAGTACGGCGGTCAGGCTGATCGCGAGACCGCCCGAACCGACCGAACCGAGGATTTTCCCGCCCTCGATGCCCGCCGCGAGGGTCTGCGCCGCCACCACATGCTCAAACATTACAAATGTTCCTTTTCTCTAAGATTTTGAGTGTTAGTCAGATTTGCGACGCGGGTGCATACAGGGCGAGCGCGGTAATCGCGGACATCAGCGGGATACGGGCCACCAACTCCAGCGCGGGATGCCAGTGGCGGGTCCTGCGGTCCCAGACATGGGCCACGACCAGGCAGATCCCCCCGCCGAGGACCAAGGCGCCGCTGATCGACGTCATGCGCCCGCACTCATCGATCCAGCCCCCCAGCAGCGGGACCAGACCGAGCCCGTACCCGGCCCCGGCCGCCCCCGCGTTGACCAGCAACCGACGCGTACCGGGCGACAGCGCGGGCTTCGGCGCCTCATCCCCCTCGGCGACCGGAGCGGGGGAGAGCGGGATACGGGGACGCGGGTAGTACGACGCGGCGGGGCGCAGCCACTTACCGGCCCGGCCGTGGACCTCCTCGACCGTCAGACGGGCGCCGCAGCGCCCGACCGCGCACACGTAGCCGACGAGCTTCCCGCTCTCGGAGCGCGCCTCCAGGCGCTGCTCGTGCTCGCACTCGGGGTCCGGCTCCGGATCCGTCGCGGGCAGCCGCTCATCGCAGTCCAGACACAGACGGGCCAGAGCCTCCCCGCCCTTCTCCTCCATCAGCACCACCAGCCGCGCGTGCTCGCACGCCTGCGGCTGCTGCGGCTGCTGCGGCTCGGCCGTGCCGGCGCGCTCGGCACGGCGCGAGCCGGTCCGCTGCTGGTCCTTGTGCTGCTGGTCCGCCTGCCACCAGTACGGCAGACGCGGCACGGCGCTGACCTGAGCCCCCGCAACCGGAGGCACAGCGGCGACCTCGACCGCACGCGGCTCCGGGGCCGGGGCCGGGGCCGCCGGCACTTCCACCACCGGCGAAGCCTGGGCGGTCTCGACCGGCTCCACCGGACCGGCAGGAGCAGGCACCGGAACGGGTGCAGCAGCGGTCTCCAGGACGTCATCGATCGACGCGAGGAGATCGGCCACACTGTCACTCATCGCCCCGCCCCCGCCCGGTACGGGGCACGCACGCCGTGCCGCTGGACGCGCAGCGCACGCCGGTCGGCCTGCCGCATCCCGCCCCGCACACCCACGACCTGATACGTCGTCGGGCACTCCTCCAGGTCCCGGTCCAGGCACCAGTCCCGCACCGGGCACCCGGCACACACCGCCAGCGCCACCCGCTCCGCCGGAGAAGGGCGGTGCGACGGGTCCGACGCCTCCGGGAAAAACAGCTCCGGGTCCAGGCCCTCACAGGCCGTGGCCTCCGCCGGACCGGCGCCCGCGCTGAGCTGACCCGCGCTCGTCGAGAGCGTCACAGCGACCCCCCGACCCGCGCCGACCCGTAACGGCCGATCGCCGCGATCATCAGGTGCCTGATCCGGATCTCGTCGCTGCCCTGCTCCGCACGGACACCGCGCTGCTCCGCACGCTGCGCGGCCACGGGGACGTACCCCGGCGGCAGCAGCGACGGCACCGCCGCCAACTCCTGCTCCACCCGCACCCACCGGCCGCCCCGCAACACGAACCGGCCCTCAGGCTCCGGGCCCCGCGCGTCGTCCTCGCGCTCCTGGCGCTCAATCTCCTCAGCCAACCCCGCCCGTAATGCCCGGCGGGTCACCTGCTCTGCCACCATCAACACGTCGGTCCTCTCACCCAAGAGTTCGGACAGTGGCCCCGGCACATTTGGCGTTGCAGCGCCGTGTCGGGGCCGCGCTGTTCACCGAACAGCGCAAGGTACGAATCGATCTCCGGCAGGTAGTTCATGTACCTTGCCGACACCCAGAAGGTACATGGAGTACCGGGAGGGCGCAACCGTTGTACCTTGCTCGAACATTGATGTACCTTCGAGAGGTAAGAGCCGATCCGACAAACCGGGAGTAGCCGTGGCATACAAGTCACCAGGGAAGGGGTACGCCGATGTGGCGGACCACTTCCGCGCGCGCATCAAGAGCGGAGAGCTCGCCCCCGGCGACACGCTTCCCTCGGTAGCCGAGATCCGGGATCAGTTCGACGTCGCAACCAAGACCGTGAGCCGCGCCCTGGGCGTACTCAAGAGCGAGGGACTGGTCACGTCGAGGGGTTCCCTCGGAACCGTCGTGGCCAAGTCCGCACTCGTCATCACGGGATCCGACCGCCTGAATCGCATGGCCCAGAACGGCCTCCAGTACGCCCCCGGAGAGACCTCAACGGGACACCGCGTCATGCGAAGGTCGGTCCACGACGCAGAGGTGTGCAAGGCGCTCGACCTGGAACCGGGCTCCGAGGTCGTCATCCGTATTCGCGTTTTCCAGCAGGATGGCCGTCCCACCTCGGTCGGCGTCTCCGTCTACCCGCCCCATACGGTCGCCGCAGTGCCCGAGCTGGCGGAGGACGTTCGCATGATTCGCCAATTCGACGAGCTCTACACAGAGCGCACCGGCCGCGAGGTTGTGAAGGGCCAAAGGACGGCACACGCCCGACAGGCATCACAGGATGAACTGAATTCCCTGGAAATCGATGCACCCTCTCACAGTGCCGTGGCCATTCTAGTAACCGAAATTACGTTCCACGACGATGAACGCCCACTGGGATATTGGGAGGACATTTACACACCGGGATCCCGCGTACCGATTCCCGACTAATGGAGGCGAGACTGTCGAGGTTCGCGAACAGGGAAAAGTCCATTTCCTTAAAGGAAGTTCCCCTATTCCAGCTGCGTCGGGAGACCCGGCCCATTGGGCCAGTCGGCACCGGCATCAGGTAGTCATGGGCGAGCATGGACCCGCACAACACAACAGGCCCCGCACTAGGCGGGGCCTGGAGGGGCCGACCGGTGTTACCAGCACCGGGACCGGCCGAAGCACCTGAAGAGGAGGTGCGCTCGTCTATGAGCGTACGCGGAATCATGGACAGCAGGCCACAGGGCCTGACCAGTGCGGCGGCCAGGGCGGGGGCGGCCCGGTGAGCCAGCAGGCGCCTCGTGTGGTTCGGCCTGAGGGTCTGGACTGGGTGAAGTTCGATAAGCAGCTCGCGCGTGACGGGTCGGTGTCGACCACGTGGAAGGCGCTGTACGCCGCGCTGGCCTCGTTCGCAGAGCAGGACTCCCGGGAGACGCCGAACGGGACGCTCGATGACGACGACGTCCCGACGCGTCAGCGGCTGGCCGAGTGCATCGGCAAGTCAGTCGACACCGTGGACCGCGCCACCAAGGGCCTGGAGGAGCTGGGGCTGCTGGAGGTGGAGCGGCGCAAGGACCCGGACAACCCGAAGCGGAACATCCCCTCGCTCTACCGGCTCCTCGATCACGAACTCTGGGACGAGCGTGCTGCCGCTCGTGCGGCGGCGCGGAAGGCGGAGCGCGAGGCCCGCGCGGCGAAGAGGAAGGCGGACGCAGCTGCTCAGGGGGGTGGCCGCATGGGTGCGGCTACCCCTGGCCGCACCCATGCGGCCACCCTGGCCGCACCCATGCGGCCAGGGTGGCCGCACCAGTGCGGCGGTTCCTCTTCTTCTCTAGAAGATCTCTCTCTCAAGAACGCGTGCGACGCGTGTGACGAGAGCGAAAAGCGAGAGAGAGAGGCGGCTGCGCCGGAGGACGACGGGGCTGACCGTGTGGTCGATGCGTACGAGGTGGCTGCGGGTCGGCGGTTGCTGAATGGCACCAGGACGGGCCTGCGGGCGCAGGCGGTGGAACTGCTGGCGGCTGGTCGTCCGGTGGAGTGGGTGGCGGCGCGAGCGGCGGAGATGCCTGGCAACGGGTGGACGGATCTGGTTAAGCACTGCGAGCGGTCGCGGGTGCCGATCCCGGGGCAGGCCGGGCCGGGG
Organism: Streptomyces sp. NBC_00341; assembly: GCF_041435055.1. Taxonomy (NCBI): domain Bacteria; kingdom Bacillati; phylum Actinomycetota; class Actinomycetes; order Kitasatosporales; family Streptomycetaceae; genus Streptomyces; species Streptomyces sp. NBC_00341. The sequence continues at coordinate 26,480 of NZ_CP108004.1, forward strand.
CAGGGTGCCGGCGGTCGTGAGCGGTGCGCGGATCATCCGGCCCGTTACCGGGCTGGGTGCCTGGAGTGCGCGATGGCGGTGCCTGCCTGACCGAACTGGTGCGGGCCGCTCCCATGCCGGGGAGCGGCCCGCGAAATGCCCCTGAACGTCTGAACCGAACAGGAGACCTCACCAGTGTCGACCACCATCCCGGCCCAGTACGACGACGACGCCCCCGGCGGTGACATTGGGCAGCGCGACGGCGGGCAGTCGGCCGCGTTCACCCGGGTGCCGCCGCATGACCTTGATGCCGAGCAGTCGGTGATCGGATCGCTGCTGCTCTCGGGGAGCCCGAGCAGCGCGGCGTTCCGGTTCTTCGCGGAGATCCTGGAGACGGGCATCGTTGCCGGGGAGTACTACCGGCCGGCGCACGCGACGATTCACCGCGCGGTCTGCGACCTGCACGCGGCGGGTGAGCCCGTGGACGCGATCACCGTTGCCGACGTGCTCACCCGGCGCGGTGAGCTCACCCGTATTGGCGGTGCCCCGTACCTGCACACCTGCGTGCAGGCCGTGCCCACCGCCGCGAACGGCCCGCACTACGCCGAGATCGTGAGAGCCAAGGCGTACCGGCGGGCGGTCATCGAGTCGGCGCAGCGCATCGTGGAGTTCGCGTACAGCGAGGCCGGCGGCGAGGACGAGGTGCGCGACCTGGTCGAGCGGCAGCTCACCGAGATCGTCGCGGGGACCCCGGGTCTGCACGGGGCGCCGCCCGGAGTCGGTGACCTGTACCTCGACTTCGTCTCGGACCTGGAGGACATCCAGGACGGCAAGGCGATCGGCCTGACGTACGGGTTCGCCGACCTCGACACGATCACGTCGGGGATGCGGCCGGGCAACGTGACCGTCGTGGGCGCCGCGTCGGGCGTGGGGAAGTCCACGTTCGCGCTCAACGCCGCCGTCGCCGCCGCCAAGACGGGCGCTCCGGTGATGTTCTCCAGCCTGGAGATGAGTGCCACCGAGCTGATGCAGAAGATCGCCGCTGCCGAGGGGAAGATCGCCCTTCACCACCTGACGCACCAGGGCGGTCTCACCGCGGAGGGCTGGGAGACCGTCAGGCGCCTGGGCCCGGAGCTGTTCCAGTCGCTGCCGCTGCGGGTCTACCGGCCTGACGGTGCGTCGCTGGGTGACATCGCCTCAGCGGCGCGGGCCTGTGCCCGTGACGGCGGCCTCGCGCTCCTGGTCGTCGACTACCTCCAGCTCGTGGAGGTCGAGCAGTCCCGCAGCATCACCCGCGAACAGGCCGTCGCGGCCGTCTCCCGGGGCCTGAAGAACCTGTCCGTCCAACTGGACTGCCACGTCATCGCCCTGTCGCAGCTCAACGACGACGGGATGATGCGCGAGTCGCGGGCGATCAAGAACGACGCCTCGATCGTGATCAAGGTCGAACGCCCGGACATGGACGAACCGGAGTCGCCGCGCGCCGGTGAGGTGGATCTCGTGATCGAGAAAAACAGGTTCGGGCCGACGGCCCGCGTGACCGTAGCCGCACAGCTCCACTACTCGCGCTTCGTCGACATGTCCGCCACCTAGGCCCCTGGGCGCCATCCTGAGCGATCATCAGCCGTCCCGGGCCTCACGGCCCGGGGCGCTGTGCGTTCGGCCCGTAGATCGCCGTACGGCGCTTCGCCCGATGGTGTGGCGCACGTCATAGCGCATCGCGTTCGTGTCGAACCGTTAAAAACTGGGACAACAGAGGCACTTGCGCAGCTTGCCCCTACCTGTGCCCGCCCCCCCGTTCAATAGCTGACCACCCCGTAAAAGCCCAGGTCAGACATTGAATGGGACGTTTTTCCATGACCAGAGTGAGTGGCACTTGCGGGGCTAACCCCCCGCCGTTCCAAAGTGCTGCCAACGACGCAGCACCCGCTGTTCGTCCGTCACTCAACTCAGGGGAAAACGCATGACCACGACTGTTCCGCAGCCGCCCACCACCACGCCCAACACCACCACGACCACCACGTCCGTGCCGCCCGTACCTGCCGTGCCGGCTCCACCCGCTACCGCTCCGTGGGTCGTGGCCGTCCTGGCCGCCCTCGGCACGGTGGTCTTCATGGGGGCGTGCGTCGCCGTCGCTGTCATCGCCTGGCTGCGCCCCGGTTCCGCGACCCCGCTCACCGTGATGCTGGGCGCGATGGGTGCCCTGGGCGCGGTGGCGGCCCCGGTCCTCTCCATCGCCCTCATGAGCCGTCGGCGGTGAGCACCGCCCGGTGGATCTGAGCCCGGTCGTCGTCCGACGACCGGGCAAGCCCCGCCGCGGGCTGGGCAAGCCCGGTGCAGGTCCCGGCCATACGGCGCCTGGAGGGCTGTTGGGGGTTGTACCCGGGGTTGTCTCCACCGTTGGCCGCACAGGAGGACCAGGGGTTGCACCGGGGGTGTTACCGGAGGTGTGAACCCCTGTTTTCTCGATCGGGCCGTTCATGCAGGTCAGACCCTGTGGGCAAGCCGTCTGCGGGCGCCGACACCTCTTTCCACGCGATAGCCGTGGGAGAGGTCAGATGTTCCGGGGTGGGGCGTGGGCCGCCCGCTGGAACGAGACCCGTACGGTCTCGTCCATGAGCACGATGCGCCGCCCTCTCGGCACCGGACCGGTCACCCCCGCACCCCAGCCGAGCACGGAACAGCAGCTCCGGCTGCTCGCCGCCGAACGCATCGCCCCCGGAGCACGCCTGACGGCCCGTGGCGACGAAGCACCCGAGCCGCGGGCCCGGCGGAAGCTCGGAACCGGAACAGCCGACACCCCCGGGCCGCGGCCCGGGGCCTGAGTTCCACTCACCCGGCAGAGCCACTACGTCACCACCCACGCGCCGGTGAGTGCTGCGCACCGTCCCGGCCGCGGTCGCCCTGGACGTCTGCGGCCCCGCCGGTACGTCACCGCGGTGACGTACCGGCGACGAGCACCAGGAGCACCAGGAGCACGACGCCGACCGCGGCGGTCGCAGGGCGGAGCTCCATCGGGGAGGACGGTCATGCGGGTGGTCCAGGGCGAAGCCCACGACGGTCGTGGTCGTGGGCGCGGCGCAGGCGGCGGTGCTCGCGGTGGTTGGTCCACCAGATCAGACGGTCGGGGGAGTCCTGGGGGAACAGGGTCTGGACGGAGGTTGCCGCCAGGACGAGGACCAGGCAGATCACGACGCCCCACCAGGGGGCGCCGGCCGTCGCTGTGGCCAGAGTGCTGACCGCGGTGACCGACGCGGGTACCAGGTTCGGGGAGACAGCCATCGTTGGACCTCACTTACTCCTGTACGCGTTCGCCCCGTGCGTTCGCTGATAGCAGCCTTGGGCGGGGGTGCGCGTTGCGGGAGTGGGAACGGTCTGTTCCCGGCAATCGTCAATTTCCTGGGTGGCTGCGTGTCCGGGTGCCCCTGCGGGTGACGGGGAACAGTTACTGAGCCGCACTGCGTGGTGGGGTACTGGGGGACGGGGAACCGGATGGATGATTCCAGAGCCGAGGACGCGCCCTCGGCGCTCTACGCGGTGGCGCTGCGGGAGGTGATCTCCGCTTTCACCGCCGGGGGCGGTACGCAGAAGGCGATCGCCTTGGCCGTGCACGTCTCCCCGGCCGCGCTCTCCCGCTACCTCAACGGGGAGCGCGTCGCTCCGCCCGAGTTCCTGGAGGGCCTGCAGTCCTTCCTCGCCGGGCAGAGCCACCCACTGGACGCGCAGACGTACGCGCGCCTGGAGGACCTGTGCGCCAGGGCGCATTCCGCCAGTGGCTCCCCGACCGTCCGGCTCACGCAGGTCAGAAGAGAACTCGATCGCCTCAGGGAGAAGCAGGGCCGGGCGCAGCAGGTCGCCGAGACGCGACTGGCCGGCCTCGAGGAACAGATCGGCCGGCTCGCCCGCGAGCTGGAAGAGGCACTGGACCGGGTCGAAACGCAGGACAACAGCCTGCGCCATGCCCAGGACTACAGTCATCAGATCGAGGCAGAACTGGCCGAGCAGCAGGAGCAGACCCGCCTGCTGCAACAGGAGGTCAGCGTCCTGCGCGAGCAGAACCTGCGGCTCGTCGAGGAGCAGGCACAGGCCGTTCCCGGGGCGTCAACGCAGGACATCAGCGTGCAGGCCGCCCCCGTCCACTTGGAACGGGGCACCCAGGACCCGTTCGCCGCTCTCCCGTTCACCCGCAGGGCCGACCCTCCGAGCGCTCGGGACCGGGTCCCCCACGAGCCTGCGTACCAGTGGCGGGCCTCTCCTCGGTCGGTCCCGGCCCCTGTCCCCGAACCAGCCACGACCGAGGAGGAGCCCGCAGGCTGGCGCAGCTTCTTCATCGTTGCCGCGATGACGTACATGAGCCCGGTGCTGTGGCTGATGTACCTCGTTGCGCTATTTGCTGACCCCGGCCCCAGCATCGCCATCATGTTCCTCGCTGCCGGGGTCACCCTGATGGGGCCGCACATCGGCCTGGTGGCGTTGATGGCGCTGTGCAGGCTGGACGAGTGGCGTGCGGTCCCGCTCTGCAAGGCACTCTTCGCGGCGCAGATCGTCACGTTCATCGCGTGGTTCACCCTGCCCATGGGCCCTGTCTTCGGAGCCCTGGGCATGAGCGCGTTCGCAGACTGGCTCGCCACCTCGGTGCTGATGTAGCGGCCACCGATAGAGCGCATGATGCGGCGGCTGCTCGCCGCCGAACGCAGCGGCCCCGGAGCACGCCGCCGCGGGGTCGGCGGAAGCTCGGGACCGGAACCCCCGACGCCTGACATCCCCGGACGGGGCCCGGGGAGTGGAACTCACCACCCACGAACCGGTGATTGCCGCGCACCGTCCCGCCGCGGTCGCCCTATACGTCTGAGGCCCCGCTGGCACGTCACCAGATTGACGCACCGGCGACGAGCGACGAGCGCACAAGTGAAATCCGCATACGGCATCTGAAATCAAAAGAGGCGCCTACCGCATAACTGCCGTGCACCTCCTTTACGTTGTTCTCCCAGCCGATCAACGGGCCGTAGGCACGTCCCGTCTCGGGAACCTGAATCCTCGCCGTACACGGGCTCCTGGCCGTATTGGTAGCGGGAAATGTAGGTGGTTCCGCAGGTACAGATTTCCTCCCCGCACAAGGTTTTTCAGCATTCGACTTGGTGGAATTGACGTGTCGTCATCAGGGTTTATATCCCTCCCCATAGGACAGGTTGGTGTAGACCACTTGACGGCTAGTCAGGAAGGGGTGCCGGCGCCGCCGGGGGAGGGTCGACCTCGGGCCGGTGCCCTTGACGGATGGTCAGGGATGGGAGCATACTGTAACGGAAGCGGCCGAGAGACGGAAGCCGCGGGGGACTGGCAACGAGGACCAGGACCACGAAGAACACACCGAAAAACATGGTCTGACCTGCGTAAACAGCCGAACCCGTCACCCTCCCTCGTAGCCAGCCCAGGGCCGGCCGGAGGCCGGACCCACGGGCCGAAGGCCCGACATCGTCACCGAAGGTGATGATGCCTCAGGGCGCCGAAGGCGACCCAGGGTGCGGAGCACCCTGCAGCTTGACGGCCCGTAGGGCCGTCGCGTCGTGTCTCCGGG